>NZ_JBLKDI010000049.1:0-1577 GCF_047530715.1 Enterobacter sp. 04-C-12-SI-ECC | reverse complement strand
GCCTCAGCATTTTATTATGGTGATCCCCTGGGCGAAATGCGCCTGGTAAGCAGAGTTTTTGAAATGTAAGGCCTTTGAATAAGACAAAAGGCTGCCTCATCGCTAACTTTGCAACAGTGCCATAGAAAGGTTACATTTCTAAAAATTATAACGCTGACCTGGGGACCGGGAATATGTATTCATTTATCGCACGCCAGCCTATTTTTGACACAAAAATGCAGACCGTCGCTTATGAGCTGCTTTTCAGAGACGGAATGAACAATGCCTTTCCCGATGTTTCACCAGAATACGCCACGTCCAGAATGATTTCTGACCAGTTTTTATGCATCCCTGTTCCCCGTATAGCCAACAATCACAGTTCTTTTATTAATGTGCCGCACCAGATGATCATTAACGGACTGGGCGATACGCTGCCGAATGAAAAAGTGGTCATCGAAATTCTGGAAAATGCAGTCCCGGATGATGCGCTTTTCTGTGCCGTAAAGGATATGCACGACAGGGGTTACCAGCTTGCGCTCGATGATTTCACGATGGATGATGAATGGGACCGCTTTATGCAGTATATTTCTGTCATCAAATTTGATGTCAGAGACAATGACTATGAAGATATCCGGCAATATATCCACAGAAAAAGTCAGCTTCTGCAGGGCATAAAATTCCTTGCTGAAAAAGTGGAAACAAGGGACGAGTTTGAGCTTTACAGCCGGGCGGGTTTCGCGCTTTTCCAGGGATTTTTCTTCAGTCGCCCGGAAATCCTCAGAAATAAATGCCTTTCCCAGAACCCCCTGCCACTCTCCAGGCTGATGATGGAGGTGAACAGGGAAAACCCGGACTTTGCCGCGGTCGAACGTCTGCTTAAAACCGATCTGACGCTGTCATATAAAATCATGCGCTACGTCAGAAACATGCTGTTTAAATCACATGGCATAATTCAGGCGGACAATCTTACCCTGAAAGAAATGCTGATGTATATGGGGGGCAAAGAACTCCGGCGGTTTGTTGCGGTGGCCGCCCTTTCAAATATGGGGCGTTCCGGCATCAGTGAACTTTATCATCTGAGCATGGTTCGCGGAAAATTCTGCGAATTAATTGCCGAAAAAATAAATAATGTTTCATTATCCTATAACGCATTTATATGCGGTCTGTTTTCATTGCTGGATGTCATTCTTGAACTCCCCATGGACGATTTAATTAAACAGATTTCAATCCCGCAAAACGTAACTGCCGCGCTTTGTGAACATAAAGGTGAACTTTTTGACATACTGACCCTGTCGTTATGTTATGAGAAACTTAACTGGGAGGAAACCGCGAAAATATGTAATACCCTCAATATCAGCGAGTTCACTGTTATAGAAACCATGCAGGCCGCAACAAAATGGGCGGACGAGCTCGCCGTCTGTTAAGGATATTTATCACAAGACAAATCAGTCATACACATCATTTTTTAATTAAAGAAGGCTTTGTTGAATAAATCGAACTTTTGCTGAGTTGAAGGATCAGATCACGTATCTTCCCGACAACGCAGACCGTTCCGTGGCAAAGCAAAAGTTCAAAATCACCAACTGGCCCACCTACAA
>NZ_JBLKDI010000048.1:0-1729 GCF_047530715.1 Enterobacter sp. 04-C-12-SI-ECC | reverse complement strand
CAGCATTTTATTATGGTGATCCCCTGGGCGAAATGCGCCTGGTAAGCAGAGTTTTTGAAATGTAAGGCCTTTGAATAAGACAAAAGGCTGCCTCATCGCTAACTTTGCAACAGTGCCCTTTGAAGCTGGCCAGCGAATTGCCGCTGGCAGTGGCCACCGACTGCGACCAATACCTGCATGACCGGTTGGAATTGTTGGAGGCGCAACTCGCCACAGTCAACCGCATGGCTGCGGCCAACGACTTACCGGATGCCATCATCACCACCGCGTCAGGCCTGAAGATCACGCCGCTGGACGCGGCAGTACCAGACGCCGCGCAAGCCATGATCGACCAGACAGCTATGCTGCTGCCGCACCTCAAAATCACCGAGTTGCTGATGGAGGTCGATGAATGGACGGGCTTCACCCGCCACTTCACACACCTGAAGACCAGCGACACGGCCAAGGACAAAACCTTGCTGTTGACGACGATCCTGGCCGACGCGATCAACCTGGGTCTGACCAAAATGGCCGAGTCCTGCCCTGGCACCACCTACGCCAAGCTGTCTTGGCTGCAAGCCTGGCACATCCGCGATGAAACCTATTCGACGGCGCTGGCCGAGCTGGTGAATGCGCAGTTTCGGCAACCCTTCGCCGGCAACTGGGGTGACGGCACCACGTCATCGTCGGACGGCCAGAACTTCAGAACCGGCAGCAAAGCAGAAAGCACTGGTCATATCAACCCGAAGTATGGAAGCAGTCCAGGACGGACTTTCTACACCCATATCTCCGACCAGTACGCGCCCTTCAGTGCCAAGGTGGTCAACGTGGGCATTCGTGATTCAACTTACGTGCTTGATGGCCTGCTGTACCACGAGTCGGACTTGCGCATCGAGGAACACTACACCGACACGGCAGGCTTCACCGATCACGTGTTTGGCTTGATGCATTTGCTGGGATTTCGCTTCGCGCCGCGTATCCGTGACTTGGGCGAAACCAAGCTATTCATCCCCAAGGGCGATGCCGCCTATGACGCGCTCAAGCCGATGATTAGCAGCGACAGGCTGAACATCAAGCAAATACGCGCCCATTGGGATGAAATTCTGCGGCTGGCCACCTCCATCAAGCAAGGCACGGTAACGGCTTCGCTGATGCTGCGCAAACTCGGCAGCTACCCGCGCCAGAACGGCTTGGCCGTGGCGTTGCGCGAGCTGGGGCGCATCGAGCGCACGCTGTTCATTTTGGATTGGCTGCAAAGCGTGGAGCTGCGCCGCCGCGTCCATGCGGGGCTGAATAAGGGCGAGGCGCGCAACGCGCTGGCCAGGGCGGTCTTCTTCTACCGATTGGGTGAAATCCGCGACCGCAGTTTTGAGCAGCAGCGCTACCGGGCCAGCGGCCTCAATCTGGTGACGGCGGCCATCGTGTTGTGGAACACGGTATATCTGGAGCGTGCCACCAGTGCTTTGCGTGGCAACGGCACGGCGCTGGACGACACATTGTTGCAATATCTGTCGCCGCTGGGGTGGGAGCACATCAACCTGACCGGCGATTACCTATGGCGCAGCAGCGCCAAGGTCGGTGCGGGGAAGTTTAGGCCATTGCGACCGCTGCCACCGGCTTAGCGTGCTTTATTTAATGAGATGGTCACTCCCTCCTTCCCGGTACTATGCTGAGGACAGGCTTTCATTCGGAGAACTATCATGGAAAACATTGCGCTCATTGGTATCGATCTGGGTAAAAACTCTTTCCA
>NZ_JBLKDI010000047.1:0-1883 GCF_047530715.1 Enterobacter sp. 04-C-12-SI-ECC | reverse complement strand
TTGATGCCTGGCAGTTCCCTACTCTCACATGGGGAGACCCCACACTACCATCGGCGCTACGGCGTTTCACTTCTGAGTTCGGCATGGGGTCAGGTGGGACCACCGCGCTAAAGCCGCCAGGCAAATTCTGTTAATCTGTATCAGGCTGAAAATCTGTCTCTCACCGCCAAAACAGCTTCGGCGTTGTAAGGTTAAGCCTCACGGTTCATTAGTACCGGTTAGCTCAACGCATCGCTGCGCTTACACACCCGGCCTATCAACGTCGTCGTCTTCAACGTTCCTTCAGGAGACTTAAAGTCTCAGGGAGAACTCATCTCGGGGCAAGTTTCGTGCTTAGATGCTTTCAGCACTTATCTCTTCCGCATTTAGCTACCGGGCAGTGCCATTGGCATGACAACCCGAACACCAGTGATGCGTCCACTCCGGTCCTCTCGTACTAGGAGCAGCCCCCCTCAATTCTCCAGCGCCCACGGCAGATAGGGACCGAACTGTCTCACGACGTTCTAAACCCAGCTCGCGTACCACTTTAAATGGCGAACAGCCATACCCTTGGGACCTACTTCAGCCCCAGGATGTGATGAGCCGACATCGAGGTGCCAAACACCGCCGTCGATATGAACTCTTGGGCGGTATCAGCCTGTTATCCCCGGAGTACCTTTTATCCGTTGAGCGATGGCCCTTCCATTCAGAACCACCGGATCACTATGACCTGCTTTCGCACCTGCTCGAGCCGTCACTCTCGCAGTCAAGCTAGCTTATGCCATTGCACTAACCTCCTGATGTCCGACCAGGATTAGCTAACCTTCGTGCTCCTCCGTTACTCTTTGGGAGGAGACCGCCCCAGTCAAACTACCCACCAGACACTGTCCGCAACCCGGGTAACGGGTCCACGTTAGAACACCAGCCATTAAAGGGTGGTATTTCAAGGACGGCTCCACGCAGACTGGCGTCCACGCTTCAAAGCCTCCCACCTATCCTACACATCAAGGACCAGTGTTCAGTGTCAAGCTATAGTAAAGGTTCACGGGGTCTTTCCGTCTTGCCGCGGGTACACTGCATCTTCACAGCGAGTTCAATTTCACTGAGTCTCGGGTGGAGACAGCCTGGCCATCATTACGCCATTCGTGCAGGTCGGAACTTACCCGACAAGGAATTTCGCTACCTTAGGACCGTTATAGTTACGGCCGCCGTTTACCGGGGCTTCGATCAAGAGCTTCGCGTTGCCGCTAACCCCATCAATTAACCTTCCGGCACCGGGCAGGCGTCACACCGTATACGTCCACTTTCGTGTTTGCACAGTGCTGTGTTTTTAATAAACAGTTGCAGCCAGCTGGTATCTTCGACTGATTTCAGCTCCGCCCGCAGGGGCTTCACCTACATATCAGCGTGCCTTCTCCCGAAGTTACGGCACCATTTTGCCTAGTTCCTTCACCCGAGTTCTCTCAAGCGCCTTGGTATTCTCTACCTGACCACCTGTGTCGGTTTGGGGTACGATTTCGTGTTACCTGATGCTTAGAGGCTTTTCCTGGAAGCAGGGCATTTATCACTTCAGCACCGTAGTGCCTCGTCATCACGCCTCAGTGTTAAAGTGAACCGGATTTGCCTGGAACACACACCTACACGCTTAAACCGGGACAACCGTCGCCCGGCTGACATAGCCTTCTCCGTCCCCCCTTCGCAGTAACACCAAGTACAGGAATATTAACCTGTTTCCCATCGACTACGCCTTTCGGCCTCGCCTTAGGGGTCGACTCACCCTGCCCCGATTAACGTTGGACAGGAACCCTTGGTCTTCCGGCGAGCGGGCTTTTCACCCGCTTTATCGTTACTTATGTCAGCATTCGCACTTCTGATACCTCCAGCATGCCTCACAGCACACCTTC
>NZ_JBLKDI010000046.1:0-2617 GCF_047530715.1 Enterobacter sp. 04-C-12-SI-ECC | reverse complement strand
CCGGTTTTTTTTGCTGTTTCCCGGTGTCCGCTCCCGGACAGGATGTGCATTTGTAATACCGCGCACGCGGCGGCATCACAAATACCCCGTTCAGGGCTGCGCCCCGACACCCCGCCATCGCCTCACGGCCGCGCACTGAATTGCGCACCCGTTCACCGATTTTCACGCATCTTTCTCGCCTATCTGTGCGTTCAGCATGGCGTAAAGCGCTTCAGCCTGATCGTGCAGATGCTCACAGCAGCCGGCTGCCTCATCCAGATCCATCTGTTCGAGCCGTTCGAGGAGGAGGAGTGTCTGTGAGCGGATAAATTTGGCCATGTTGAGGGCGGCGGATTCCTGTCTGGTCACTGGTGATTTTCCCCGTCTGGTGATGATTTTTGCGTGAAAAGAGCATGCCGTCATTCTGGTGCATAGTCATGCATGCCGTTAAAATTTAACAGGCGCGTTTCTGACGGGTTCCGGGGTGGTTTGTTGTGGTTTTTGTCATGGTTCCGTCAGAAACGCGCTGAGCGCGTCTGAGGCGGTGCGGGCAACGGATGTTATGGTAAATTCTTGGGGGCTTGATTATAAAATACCGCACTTCCTCTTATGTCTTGTGCTTTTTAGACAACCCTGAAAGCTTTTAGCTTTGGTGATGCAATTTGCTGGGATTTTGGCGGAGAACCACAGGTAAAGAAAAAGGCCACATTAGCGGCCTTTTTCGGAGAATATGCTCAGTGCGGAATTTCGGAGACTTCTTTAACGTCGGTTTTATTGATCTGCTGTTTGACACCATTCGCGTCTGTATAGCCAAGCAGGCCTGAGTCTGATTCTTTAGGTTTGCCGTCGCTGACAATAGTGCGACCGTCATTGGTGTGTATGGCATAGCTTGTGCGCGTGCAGCCGGTGAGGGCTGAAAGCGCAACTGCCGCTGCGAACACTGAAACAAAAATCTTTTTCAAAGCCAGCTCCTTTTATCCATATCAGTTTTGGTCACTAACCATCTAACTATAGGTTATTTTTTATGTGAAAAGAGGCTTGATGGTGGGCTGTATATCGAGTTAGGCGCGAGGTGCTATGGTCAAAGTGTGGTGTCAAGCGGGGAGGAGGCTTATATGAGATGTAATCCAGCAGATACATATACCAAGATGATTTAAGTATTCCTCTTTGTGAGGTTGGATGTCTAATTTATAAAGGATCTTCTTGAGATCCTTTTTTTTCGCGCGTAATCTCTTGCCCTGTAAACGAAAAAACCACCCTGGCAGGTGGTTTTTCGAAGGTTAGGTAATCCTGGCAGATCCCCTAACCGTGGTAACAGTCTTGTGCGAGACATGTCACCAAATTTGTCCTTTCAGTGTAGCCTCACTAAGGCCGCCACTTCAAGAACTCTTGATACATCTCTCGCACATCCTGTTTACCAATGGCCGTTGCCAATGGCGATTAGTCGTGTCTTTCCGGGTTGGACTCAAGTTGATAGTTACCGGATAAGGCGCAGCGGTCGGACTGAACGGGGGGTTCGTGCATACAGTCCATCCTGGAGCGAACTGCCTTCCCGGAACTGAGTGTCAGGCGTGGAATGAGAAACCGCGGCCATAACAGCGGAGTGACACCGGTAAACCGAAAGGCAGGAATGCGGGGGAGCACGAGGGAGCCACCAGGGGGAAACGCCTGGTATCTTTAAGCCGCATCGGGTTTCGCCACCACTGATTTGAGCGTCAGATTTCGTGATGCTTGTCAGGGGGGCGGAGCCTATGGAAAAACGGCTTTGCCGTGGCCTTATGCCTTTTTCGCTAAGAACCTTCCTGGCATTCTCCAGGAAATTTCTGCTCTGTACGTAAGCCCGTACCGCTCGCCGCAGCCGAACGACCGAGCGCAGCGAGTCAGTGAGCGAGGAAGCGGAATATCTCCTGTATCACATATTCTGCTGACGCACCGATGCCGCCTTTTTCTCCTGCCACATGAAGCACTTAACTGACATCCGCATCCGTGCCAACATATTAAGCCAGTATACACTCCGCTAGCGCTGCGTGACTGGTCCGGCGCTGCGCCCGGAACCCGCCTGTACCGGTTAAGCAGCCGTTCTGGTCTGACTGCGATTTTTTTCATTCCTGCCCGCTACCCTGTAAACCTTTCTTCTGCGTTGCCGTTAACAGGAGGTAAGCCATGTTTGGTTTTTCCTCCGGAGCCCTGATGACTTTTAATGATGATGAGCGACACCTGCTTGTGTCCGTTGTTTCGGGCTGGCTCCGGCGTGCCGAAGGGGATGCCGGAGCCATGATGCTGGATGCATACCGGCAGATTTTGTCTGAAACCGAACCGGCCGCAAGGGCGGTCATGCTCGAATTTCTTGAATCAGTTCGCATTCATTACGTTTCGTCCTGAGCATTTCCTGAAGCATTTCCTGAATTTTTGTCCATACTCAATCCAGGCGGCCGTCACGGACGGTGGTCGTCGTTCCATGATGCTGTTATGGAAGATTGAGAGTAATCTAACTTGATTGAGTTCCGGGCGTGTCGCCCGGTTTTTTTTGCTGTTTCCCGGTGTCCGCTCCCGGACAGGATGTGCATTTGTAATACCGCGCACGCGGCGGCATCACAAATACCCCGTTCAGGGCTGCGCCCCGACACCCCGCCATCGC
>NZ_JBLKDI010000045.1:0-3151 GCF_047530715.1 Enterobacter sp. 04-C-12-SI-ECC | reverse complement strand
CCCCGGATGAGGGATCGAGATTGTATTACACATTTTGGCACCTTGACCTTGCGGTCCGTGAAGAAGATTAAGGTTATTTGCTAACGGGGCATGAGCTGGTAAGGCTCGCAAACTGGTAAGGTCTGCCGTTGCGCCTATTCTAACACGATCACCATATTGAAGAGCAATTAATGCGCTGATGAATCGAGGATTTTTGACACAAAAAAACCCGCCTCTTCACGATTAGCGGGTTCTCTTGTGAAGGTTTCACCTTCTTAAGAAGCCATCTCAAGCTTCGACAAATAGCCACCACAGCTACCTGCCTATGTTTTTTAATTGCCAGCCACCACAGCCAGCGCCATGGATAGTAATTCTAACGAGGGATCCCGTAAACAGTGTTTAAAAAACCAGCCATCAGACCAACAGCAGCATCGAGAGCAGCCTGTAAAACCCCCACTGTACGGCACCAAACGCTGCCTAAGACATTATCTACACAAAAACCTAGTCATAGGTTCACCAATAATTTAAAGCCGTTTAAATCAGTTTGAAGCCGTTTAGAGCATATATAAATTGTTTAGTGTTTTTTCCTATTGAAAGGATCCCAATCGATCGGTGTAGTTTATAGGTTTACAAATAGTCTTTGTTTAACAATAAATTAAATAAATAAAGAAGGATCGATGAGGATCTCTGGTGTATCGATCTATCAGGTTCCTACTTGATGAATCACGTAGGAAGAAACTACGACACAAGCTCGGGAAAGTAACTTTTAACATAACATCCGTTGCCCGCACCGCCTCAGAGGCTCTCAGGGCGTTTCTGAGGCCTCCGGCCTGAAACATACACCTTTCTGTGCCCATATCGAGAAAAAACGCCCCTGATGATTTCTGCGTACCTGCATGGCTATGCACTCAAGTGAATGAAGTAAGATTTCAGTCTGCGATCACCATAAAACCGGGAAAAAGCCGTATGACAAAACAGGAATCAGCCGCACTGAACATGGCAAAATTTATCCGGGCGCAGTCGCTGCTGCTGCTCGAAAAACTCGACATGCTCGATCTTGATGACGAGGCAGCCGACTGTGAGCGAATGCACGAACAGGCTGAAGCGCTTTATCAGAAGCTGAGCGCACGCTTCGGTATACAGGACGGCGAATAAAGAGACGAAAAGAACGCTCACTTAGACGAAAAGCGTATCCAGGGCAACTATGTATATCCACCGTGTACATAGTCATGCCTGACGCTTTCGAGCAGGTCGAGCATGTAGGAACGACGAGCTTGATTGGTATCGGACACAATATGGCGATACGCCTCAAACATAAAAGCACCCGCATCACCGCCCGAACGGCGAAGCATAGCGGAAATCATCCGCACAAAGAGCAGACGTTCATCGGGGCAAAGGTTCATAAGTTCTCCTGGTGAAAAACCAAACATGAAGCACCCATCTATTAACGTCAGCTGTGAACGCTTCATTAGAAGAAAATAGGTAAACCCGGGAAAAAGATCCAAACGTTAACATCACAGGTAAACAGAAACGTCGGGTCGATCGGGAAATTCTTTCCCGGACGGCGCGGGGTTGGGCAAGCCGCAGGCGCGTCAGTGCTTTTAGCGGGTGTCGGGGCGCAGCCCTGAACCAGTCACGTAGCGCTAGCGGAGTGTATACTGGCTTAATATGTCGACACGGATGCGGAGGTCAGTGAAGTGCTTCATGTGGAAGGAGGAAAAAGGCAGCACCGGCGCGTCAGCAGAATATACGAGACAGGAGATATTCCGCTTCCTCGCTCACTGACTCGCTGCGCTCGGTCGTTCGGCTGCGGCGAGCGGTGTGGGCTTACAAACTGGGCGGAAATTTCCTAGAGGATGCCAGGGCGATACTTAGCAAAGAAGAAGCAAGGCCACGGCGTTGCCGTTTTTCCATAGGCTCCGCCCCCCTGACAAGCATCACGAAATCTGACGCTCAAATCAGTGGTGGCGAAACCCGACAGGACTTAAAGATACCAGGCGTTTCCCCCTGGTGGCTCCCTCGTGCGCTCTCCTGTTCCTGCCTTTCGGTTTACCGGTGTCACTCCGCTGTTATGGCCGCGGTTTCTCATTCCACGCCTGACACTCGGTTCCGGGAAGGCAGTTCGCTCCAAGCTGGACTGTATGCACGAACCCCCCGTTCAGTCCGACCGCTGCGCCTGTTCCGGTAACTTTCGACTTGAATCCAATCCGGATAGACACGGCAAAGCGCCAATGGCAGCGGCCATTGGTAACTGGGCAAAGGGATGAGTCTTGATGTGATAGCCATATTGCGGCTAAACTGGAGATACTTGTTTTGGTGACTCGTCGCCCTTACGACAGTTACCCGGTTCAAAAACTTGCCCGTTTGTTGAACCTTGAAAAAGCCACCTTGCCGGGTGGCTTTTTTCTTTCTAACGTCAAACGTTAAACGGCCATGCTTTAAACGTCAATTCATTGCCGTTTAAAGCATTACCCGCAATCTCGACCAAAAGAATCATTAGCTACATCTAACGCCTGTAGTGATCGAAAAACTTCATCATAACCGTGAACGGACACCAAACGTTTTAAACAACGTTCATCTCGACTTTTTAACTTAGAAAGAGCCAATCTCTCTCGCGTCAAAACCACTGATTCCGGATCTTCCAGCAACAGCTGCATATCATTTTCCGTAATGAGATATTTAGCTTGGATAGTTCCACCTCCAGTATCCGACGCGGTGGGAATCTTCACGCGTGATACAGGCAGGTAAAACTTATTTTCCAGAACATCAATGACCGCAGCCAGCTTAGTTACTTCGTAGTCTGCTTCAATCCGGTTCCCCGCACTTGTTACGCACTTCCCTTCACACATGGCAGCAAGAACAATAGCTTGAGAGTCACACATGTCATGAACAAGAGACAACATAAACGGGGAGTGATTGAACAGATTTGAAAGCTTACGGCGGGAGATAGAAGAAGGATAATCGACAGTTACTTTAGTCATGATTCACCTCCACGCCACTAAAGATAGCGGACGGAACCTTGCGGCACGTGAAGGAGATATAGCTAACATCCCCCGGATGAGGGATCGAGATTGTATTACACATTTTGGCACCTTGACCTTGCGGTCCGTGAAGAAGATTAAGGTTATTTGCTAACGGGGCATGAGCTGGTAAGGCTCGCAAACTGGTAAGG
>NZ_JBLKDI010000044.1:0-3423 GCF_047530715.1 Enterobacter sp. 04-C-12-SI-ECC | reverse complement strand
AATGACATGGTATCTCTCGCATCCCAGGGCATAAGCGACTCCATAAACGGGTTCTTATGCCTCAGTTGTAAGTGTCTACCATGTCCCCGAACAAGTGTTCACTATGTCCCCGGACCGTACAAGGGAGAGGGTTAGGGTGAGGGGGAAATTACTCCCCCTGCTCCCGCGCAATAGCACGATAACCGATATCCTGACGGCTGAAGCTGCCGTTCCAGTGAATATCCGCCATTAGCGCATAGGCGCGTTTTTGCGCTTCTGCCACGGTCTGGCCCAGTGCGGTCGCACACAGCACGCGGCCGCCGTTGGTGAGCACGCGGTCGTCGTCAGCCAGCTTCGTACCGGCGTGGAACACCTTCGCGCCGTCAATCTCTTCCAGCGGCAGGCCGTGGATCTCATCTCCGGTGCTGTAGTTCCCCGGATAGCCACCCGCAGCAATCACCACGCCCAGAGACGCACGCTCGTCCCACTCTGAGGTTTTCTCGTCCAGCTTGCCTTCGCAGGCCGCCAGACACAGATCCACCAGGTCGGATTTCATGCGCAGCATGATGGGCTGGGTTTCCGGATCGCCGAAGCGGCAGTTGAATTCAATCACCTTCGGGTTACCCTGCTTGTCAATCATCAGGCCCGCGTAGAGGAAACCGGTGTAGGTATTGCCTTCCGCCGCCATGCCCTTCACGGTAGGCCAGATGATGCGGTCCATGGTGCGCTGATGCACCTCATCGGTAACAACGGGAGCAGGGGAGTAAGCGCCCATCCCGCCGGTGTTGGGGCCGGTATCGCCATTGCCAACGCGCTTGTGATCCTGGCTGGTGGCCATCGGCAGAACGTGCTCGCCGTCGACCATTACGATAAAGCTCGCCTCTTCGCCGTCGAGGAACTCTTCGATCACGATGCGGTGGCCCGCGTCGCCAAAGGCGTTGCCTGCCAGCATATCCTGAACGGCCGCTTCGGCTTCTTCGAGCGTCATCGCCACGATAACGCCTTTCCCGGCGGCCAGACCGTCGGCTTTGATGACAATCGGCGCGCCTTTTTCACGCAGGTAAGCCAGCGCGGGCTCGACGTCGGTGAAGTTCTGATACTCCGCCGTCGGAATGTTATGACGCGCGAGGAAATCTTTGGTGAAGGCTTTGGAGCCTTCCAGCTGTGCGGCACCTTCCGTTGGGCCGAAGATTTTCAGGCCCGCAGCGCGGAAGGCGTCAACCACGCCAATTACCAGCGGCGCTTCCGGGCCGACGATGGTCAGATCGATGTTCTCGGTCTGGGCAAAGCTCAGCAGCGCCGGGATATCGGTCACGCCGATAGCCACGTTCTGCAGCGCGGGTTCCAGTGCGGTACCGGCGTTACCCGGTGCCACGAAGACGGTTTTAACCTGCGGAGACTGCGCCGCTTTCCACGCCAGAGCGTGCTCGCGCCCGCCGTTACCAATCACTAATACTTTCATTTTCTGCTCCGGGAATTAATGGCGGAAGTGGCGCATGTCGGTGAAGATCATTGCGATGCCGTGTTCGTCGGCAGCGGCAATCACCTCGTCGTCGCGGATAGAGCCGCCAGGCTGGATCACACAGGTGATGCCCACCGCAGCCGCAGCATCGATACCGTCACGGAACGGGAAGAAGGCGTCAGAGGCCATGGCGGAGCCTTTCACTTCCAGGCCTTCGTCACCTGCTTTAATACCCGCGATTTTCGCAGAGTAAACGCGGCTCATCTGGCCTGCGCCTATCCCGATGGTCATGTTCTCTTTTGCGTAGACAATGGCGTTAGACTTCACGAACTTCGCCACTTTCCAGCAGAACAGCGCGTCGCGCAGCTCCTGTTCGGTCGGCTGTCGTTTGGTCACCACGCGCAGGTCGGCTTCTGTCACCATACCCAAATCGCGATCCTGAACCAGCAGACCGCCGTTCACGCGCTTGAAGTCCAGGCCCGGCACGCGCTCCGCCCACTGGCCGCAAACCAGTACGCGCACGTTCTGTTTCGCCGAGGTGATTTTCAGCGCTTCTTCGGACGCGGACGGCGCGATGATCACTTCGACAAACTGGCGGGAGATAATGGCCTGCGCGGTCTCGGCATCCAGCTCGCGGTTGAAGGCAATAATGCCGCCGAATGCGGAGGTCGGGTCGGTTTTGTAGGCGCGATCGTAGGCATCCAGAATAGAGGTGCTTACCGCAACGCCGCACGGGTTGGCGTGCTTGACGATAACGCAGGCCGGCTCGCTGAACTCTTTCACGCATTCCAGTGCGGCGTCGGTGTCGGCAATGTTGTTATAGGAAAGGGCTTTGCCCTGAACCTGCTGTGCGGTCGCAACGGAGGCTTCCTTGACCTCTTCTTCTATATAGAAGGCAGCCTGCTGGTGGCTGTTCTCACCGTAACGCATATCCTGCTTCTTAATGAAGTTCAGGTTCAGGGTGCGCGGGAAGCGGCCAGAAGGATCTTTGCTTTCACCGTGGTAGGCAGGAACCAGGCTACCGAAGTAGTTGGCAATCATGCTGTCGTACGCGGCGGTGTGTTCGAACGCCTTAATCGCAAGGTCGAAGCGGGTTTCGAGAGTGAGGGAGCCGTCGTTAGCATCCATCTCATTAATAATGGCGCTGTAGTCGCTGCTCTTCACCACGATGGCCACATC
This sequence comes from Enterobacter sp. 04-C-12-SI-ECC, assembly GCF_047530715.1. Lineage (NCBI taxonomy): Bacteria > Pseudomonadati > Pseudomonadota > Gammaproteobacteria > Enterobacterales > Enterobacteriaceae > Enterobacter > Enterobacter sp. 04-C-12-SI-ECC. The sequence goes on along the minus strand of NZ_JBLKDI010000044.1, from coordinate 803 downwards.
TTTATGGTTCTTCGCCGCGGAGCGCACCATGGTTGGGCCGCCAATATCAATATTCTCAACCGCATCTTCCAGAGAGCAGCCTTCGCGGGCGACGGTCTGGGCAAACGGGTAGAGGTTAACAACAACCATATCGATAGGCGCGATATCATGCTGTTCCATAATGCCGTCGTCCTGACCGCGACGGCCCAGAATGCCGCCGTGCACTTTCGGATGCAGGGTTTTGACGCGTCCATCCATCATTTCCGGGAAACCGGTGTAGTCGGACACTTCGGTTACCGGCAGACCTTTATCTGCTAACAGGCGAGCGGTACCGCCTGTAGAAAGCAGCTCCACACCGCGTGCGGAAAGTGCCTGAGCGAATTCGACGATACCGGCTTTATCAGAAACACTGAGCAGAGCGCGGCGGACTGGACGACGTTGTTGCATGGTAAATCCCCTGGATTTCACGATTACAGAGAGCGTTAGATGAATTTTCCAGCGAAAAACTCATCTAACACACCTGACGAGGCCTCCTTGTTAAGCGCGAGCATTTTAACGAAAACGTTTGCGCAACGCTCGCATATTTTCACTTTTTCGAAGCGCTGTGGATAACTCTGTGTGTAAAAGGGTATAAGGAGGGGTTTTGCTGGGGAATGCAGCAGTCAGTCATTTTTCTGTCATTTAGCGGTTGCGGCCCGCGGATAACTCCCTATAATGCGCCTCCATCGACACGGCGGATGTGAATCACTTCACAGTTAACCCGGTCGGTTGAAGAGAAAAAATCCTGAAATAACGGGTTGACTCTGAAAGAGGAAAGCGTAATA
>NZ_JBLKDI010000043.1:0-6382 GCF_047530715.1 Enterobacter sp. 04-C-12-SI-ECC | reverse complement strand
TAACCTGAATCTGAGGCAGCACCTGGCACGGCTGGGACGGAAGTCGCTGTCGCTCACAAAATCGGTGGAGCTGCATGACAAAGTCATCGGGCATTATCTGAACATAAAACACTATCAATAAGTTGGAGTCATTACCCTTTTTTCAACTTCTGATGGATGCGAGTGATTGAACTCATACATTAATGTTTTCCCACGAAGTCTTTTTTCAGGTAAGCCTTCGCACATATCGGTAAATAGCTTGCCTGCTTTTATTTTTTCTGTCATCGACATGTTCATTTTTAACATTCCGTCCTGATAAGTTGGTCGGATAAGGCGCTCGCGCCGTATCCGACATTAATTTCTTAAGCGACTTCATTCACCTGGCGACGCAGCAGAGAAAGTGGGCCGGGGCCGCTAAGCGTGAACACGGAAATTAAGGTGAAGCCCAGCGCCACCAGACCCAGCACCAGGTAAGCGCCCTGGAAACCGATGCTTTCATACATATTGCCCGCCAGAATAGACATAAAAATCATCGCCAGTTGCTTAAAGAAGCAGAAACAGACCAGATAAATCGTCGCTGAAAAACGCACTTCAAACTGGCTGGTAATATATTTAAAGCAGCCCACCAGCAGGAACGGTACTTCAAACATATGCAGCGTTTTCAGAATAACCACTTCCAGTGCTGAGGTAGCGAACGATGAGCCAATAATACGTACTGACATAATAGTGCCAGCCAGCAGCAGGGCGTTTTTCCCACCGATGCGATTAATGATCAGTGGCGCAAAAAACATAATCGAGGCGTTAAGTAATTCGCCCATTGTCGTTACGTAGCCAAATACCCGCGTACCCTGTTCACCGGTAGCAAAGAACGAAGTAAAGAAATTAGCAAACTGTTGGTCAAAAACATCGTAGGTGCAGGAAACGCCAATAACATACAGTGACAAAAACCACAGTTTTGGCTGTCTGAACAGTTCCAGCGCCAGCTTAAGGCTAAATGCCGAATGGTTGGCACCTACCGCATTGGCAACCGTGGCAGAAGAGGGCGCATCCGTTTTGGCGAAAAAGAGTAAAACGGCGAGGATGAATGCACAGCCAGAACCCAGCCAGAAAACAAACTGATTATTGATGGTGAACATGATGCCGACAATCGAGGCACACAGCGCCCAGCCAACACAGCCAAACATCCGCGCGCGACCATATTCGAAATTACTGCGACGGCTGACTTTCTCGATAAATGCCTCTACTGCTGGCGCACCGGCGTTAAAACAAAAGCCTAGATAAATACCACCAACAATCGATCCTACTAAAATGTTGTATTGTAACAGTGGCCCGAAGATAAAAATAAAGAACGGCGCAAACATCACTAACATGCCGGTAATAATCCACAGCAGGTATTTGCGCAGCCCGAGTTTGTCAGAAAGCAGACCAAACAGCGGTTGGAATAATAGCGAGAACAGAGAAATAGCGGCAAAAATAATACCCGTATCACTTTTGCTGATATGGTTGATGTCATGTAGCCAAATCGGGAAAAACGGGAAGTAGGCTCCCATGATAAAAAAGTAAAAGAAAAAGAATAAACCGAACATCCAAAAGTTTGTGTTTTTTAAATAGTACATAATGGATTTCCTTACGCGAAATACGGGCAGACATGGCCTGCCCGGTTATTATTATTTTTGACACCAGAGCAACTGGTAATGGTAGCTACCGGCGCTAAGGTGGAATTCCGCCGACACTGACGGGCTCCAGGAGTCGTCGCCACCAATCCCCATATGGAAACCGTCGATATTCAGCCATGTGCCTTCTTCCGCGTGCAGCAGATGGCGATGGCTGGTTTCCATCAGTTGCTGTTGACTGTAGCGGCTGATGTTGAACTGGAAGTCGCCGCGCCACTGGTGTGGGCCATAATTCAATTCGCGCGTCCCGCAGCGCAGACCGTTTTCGCTCGGGAAGACGTACGGGGTATACATGTCTGACAATGGCAGATCCCAGCGGTCAAAACAGGCCGCAGTAAGGCGGTCGGGATAGTTTTCTTGCGGCCCTAATCCGAGCCAGTTTACCCGCTCTGCTACCTGCGCCAGCTGGCAGGTCAGGCCAATCCGCGCCGGATGTGGCGTATTGCTCGCCACTTCAACATCAACGGTAATCGCCATTTGACCACTTCCATCAATCCGGTAGGTTTTCCGGCTGATAAATAAGGTTTTCCCCTGATGCTGCCACGCGTGGACCGTGGTAATCAGCACCGCGTCGGCAAGCGTATCTGCCGTGCACTGCAACAACGCTGCTTCGGCCTGGTAATGGCCCGCCGCCTTCCAGCGTTCGACCCAGGCGTTAGGGTCAATGCGGGTCGCTTCACTTACGCCAATGTCGTTATCCAGCGGTGCGCGGGTGAACTGATCGCGCAGCGGCGTCAGCAGTTGTTTTTTATCGCCAATCCACATCTGTGAAAGAAAGCCTGACTGGCGGTTAAATTGCCAACGCTTATTATCCAGCTCGATGCAAAAATCCGTTTCGCTGGTGGTCAGTTGCGGGATGGCGTGGGGCGCGGAGGGGAGTGTCACGCTGAGGTTTTCCGCCAGACGCCACTGCTGCCAGGCGCTGATGTGTCCGGCTGCTGACCATGTGGTCGCGTTCGGTTGCACTACGTGAACCGTTAGCCAGAGTTGTCCGGCGCTCTCCGGCTGCGGTAGTTCAGGCAGTTCAATCAACTGTTTACCTTGTGGAGCGACATCCAGAGGCACTTCACCGCTTGCCAGCGGCTTGCCATCCAGCGCCACCATCCAGTGCAGGAGCTCGTTATCGCTATGACGGAACAGGTATTCGCTGGTCACTTCGATGGTTCGCCCGGATAAACTGAACTGGAAAAACTGCTGCTGGTGTTTTGCTTCCGTCAGCGCCGGATGCGGCGTGCGGTCTGCAAAGACCAGACCGTTCATGCAGAACTGGCGATCATTCGGCGTATCGCCAAAATCACCGCCGTAAGCCGACCACGGATTGCCATTTTCATCATATTTAATCAGCGACTGATCCACCCAGTCCCAGACGAAGCCGCCCTGTAAACGGGGGTACTGACGAAACGCCTGCCAGTATTTAGCGAAGCCGCCAAGACTGTTACCCATCGCGTGGGCGTATTCGCAAAGGATCAGCGGGCGCGTCTCTCCAGGCAACGAAAGCCATTTTTTGATGGACCATTTCGGCACAGCCGGGAAGGGCTGGTCTTCATCCACGCGCGCGTACATCGGGCAAATAATATCGGTTGCGAAGGTGTCGGCTCCGCCGCCTTCATACTGTACCGGGCGGGAAGGATCGACAGATTTGATCCAGCGATAGAGTGCGTCGTGATTAGCGCCGTGGCCTGATTCATTCCCCAGCGACCAGATGATCACACTCGGGTGATTACGATCGCGCTGCACCATTCGCGTTACGCGTTCGCTCATCGCGGGTAGCCAGCGCGGATCATCGGTCAGACGATTCATTGGCACCATGCCGTGGGTTTCAATGTTGGCTTCATCCACCACATACAGGCCGTAGTGGTCGCACAGCGTGTACCACAGCGGATGGTTCGGATAATGCGAACAGCGCACGGCGTTAAAGTTGTTCTGCTTCATCAGCAGGATATCCTGCACCATCGTCTGCTCATCCATGACCTGACCATGCAGAGGATGATGCTCGTGACGGTTAACGCCGCGAATCAGCAACGGCTTGCCGTTCAGCAGCAGCAGACCATTTTCAATCCGCACCTCGCGGAAACCGACATCGCAGGCTTCTGCTTCAATCAGCGTGCCGTCGGCGGTGTGCAGTTCAACCACCGCACGATAGAGATTCGGGATTTCGGCGCTCCACAGTTTCGGGTTTTCGACGTTCAGACGTAGGGTGACGTGATCGGCATAACCACCACGCTCATCGATAATTTCACCGCCGAAAGGCGCGGTGCCGCTGGCGACCTGCGTTTCACCCTGCCACAAAGAAACCGTCACCCGCAGCTCATCGCGCAGCTCGCCGTACATCTGAACGTCTGCCTCCAGTACAGCGCGGCTGAAATCATCATTAAAGTGAGTGGCTACATGGAAATCGCTGATTTGCGTGCTCGGTTTATGCAGCAACGAGACGTCACGGAAAATGCCGCTCATCCGCCACATATCCTGATCTTCCAGATAACTGCCGTCACTCCAGCGCAGCACCATCACCGCGAGGCGGTTTTCTCCGGCGTGTAAAAATGCGCTCAGGTCAAATTCAGACGGCAAACGACTGTCCTGTCCGTAACCGACCCAGCGCCCGTTACACCACAAATGAAACGCCGAGTTAACACCATCAAAAATAATTCGCGTCTGGCCTTCCTGTAGCCAGCTTTCATCAACATTAAATGTGAGCGAGTAACAACCCGTCGGATTCTCCGTGGGAACATACGGCGGATTGACCGCAATGGGATAGGTCACGTTGGTGTAGATAGGCGCATCGTAACCGTGCATCTGCCAGTTTGAGGGGACGATGACAGTATCGGCGTCAGGAAGATCGCGCTCCAGCCAGCTTTCTGGTACCGCTTCTGGTGCCGGAAACCAGGCAAAGCGCCATTCACCATTCAGGCTGCGCGACTCTTGGGAAGGGCGATCGGTGCGAGCCTCTTCGCTATTACGCCAGCTGGCGAAAGGGGGATGTGCCGCAAGGCGATTAAGTTGGGTAACGCCAGGGTTTTCCCAGTCACGACGTTGTAATACGACGGCCAGTGAATCCGTAATCATTGTCATAGTTGTATCCTGCGTGAATTGTTATCCGCTCACATTTTCGCATAACATACGAGCCGGACACATAGAGTGTAAAGCCTGGGGTGCCTAATGAGTGAGCTGACTCACATTAATTGCGTTGCGCTCACTGCCCGCTTTCAAGTCGGGAAACTTGTCGTGCCAGCTGCATTAAGGAATCTGCCAACGTGCGGGGAGAGGTGGTTTGCGTATTGGGCGCCAGGGTGGTTTTTCTTTTCACCAGTGAGACGGGCAACAGCTGATTGCTCTTCACCGCCTGGCCCTGAGAGAGTTTCAGCAAGCGGTCCACGCTGGTTTGCCCCAGCAGGCGAAAATCCTGTTTGATGGTGGTTAACGGCGGGATATAACACGAGCTGTCTTCGGTATCGTCGTATCCCACTACCGAGATATCCGCACCAACGCGCAACCCGGACTCGGTAATGGCGCGCATTGCGCCCAGCGCCATCTGATCGTTGGCAACCAGCATCGCAGTGGGAACGATGCCCTCATTTAGCATTTGCATGGTTTGTTGAAAACCGGACATGGCACTCCAGTCGCCTTCCCGTTCCGCTATCGGATGAATTTGATTGCGAGTGAGATATTTATGCCAGCCCGCCAGACGCAGACGCGCCGAGACAGAACTTAATGGGCCCGCTAACAGCGCGATTTGCTGGTGACCCAATGCGACCAGATGCTCCACGCCCAGTCGCGTACCGTCTTCATGGGAGAAAATAATACTGTTGATGGGAGTCTGGTCAGAGACATCAAGAAATAACGCCGGAACATTAGCGCAGGCAGCTTCCACAGCAATGGCATCCTGGTCATCCAGCGGATAGTTAATGATCAGCCCACTGACGCGTTGCGCGAGAAGATTGTGCACCGCCGCTTTACAGGCTTCGACGCCGCTTCGTTCTACCATCGACACCACCACGCTGGCACCCAGTTGATCGGCGCGAGATTTAATCGCCGCGACAATTTGCGACGGCGCGTGCAGGGCCAGACTGGAGGTAGCAACGCCAATCAGCAACGACTGTTTCCCCGCCAGTTGTTGTGCCACGCGGTTGGGAATGTAGTTCAGCTGCGCCATCGCCGCTTCCACCTTTTCCCGCGTTTTCGCAGAGACGTGGCTGGCCTGGTTCACCACGCGGGAAACGGTCTGATAAGAGACACCGGCATACTCTGCGACATCGTATAGCGTTACTGGTTTCACATTTACCACCCTGAATTGACTCTCTTCGGGTGCTATCATGCCATACCACGAAATGTTTTGCGCCATTCGGAGGGGGCACGCCGAAGTGAGATTCAAAATGCCGACGTCAGTTCACAGGTGGGTAATGATACCAACGTGTTGATTTCGTATTTTCACTGACACCAGGATCATCCTGATGTTACAAGGATTGAATGACTACAGATTAAAATAGTCATCAACAGGTTGACAGCATTACCGTTTTTTTCGTCTCATTTTTATCGTATTCGGGTGTCTGTCTGTACCATGCAGACGCTCGCTTTTTGTAATGCCAGCTAAAGAAACAGGCTTAACGTAGGATATTTAATGAGATGGTCACTCCCTCCTTCCCGGTACTATGCTGAGGACAGGCTTTCATTCGGAGAACTATCATGGAAAACATTGCGCTCATTGGTATCGATCTGGGTAAAAACTCTTTCCA
>NZ_JBLKDI010000042.1:0-7102 GCF_047530715.1 Enterobacter sp. 04-C-12-SI-ECC | reverse complement strand
ATGACATGGTATCTCTCGCATCCCAGGGCATAAGCGACTCCATAAACGGGTTCTTATGCCTCAGTTGTAAGTGTCTACCATGTCCCCGAACAAGTGTTCACTATGTCCCCGGACCGTACAGGGAGAGGGTTAGGGTGAGGGGGAAGTTTCCCCTCAAAATCCCGCCGCACAATCTCCAGCGCTTTAAGCACCGTCCCGGCGGGGATCTCATGATTCTCCAGCAGCATAATCAAATCGACGGCCAGCTTGACCTCATCGGGTGCATTTTCCAGTGACATAAATGTGGCTCCAGTTAACGGGTCAGGCGTTCAATCACGCGTTCAATCTCATCCAGCGCCTGACGGCAGCGGACGATGCGGCCTTCCAGCGCGCTAATCTCGCGCATCAATAGCTGCTGCTCTTCCAGCGTTTCGCTGTTGTTCAGGCGGGCTTCGCGCTCGCGCTTCATCTCAAACAGACGCCGCTCAAACTCCTGGTTCTCCAGCCGCTTGCGCTGCCATTTTCCCAGCCCAGGCGAGGCGCTGTCCCACGTCCGTAGCGGCCAGGCGGCGATTTCGCGGTGCAGGGCGGTGATCTGCTCGGTAAGATGCTCCGCAAGCCACACCACCTGTTCCTGCTGTTCACTCTCAACCGCGTGGCGAAGCTCATCGAGGTTGGTCTGCATCTCAGCAAGGTAATCCTGAATGACGGTGCTGCGGGTGCGGAAAAGCTGCCGGTCAAAGCGCGGTTTCAGCGTGGCGTGTCCCATCAGCGGCGTGGCCTGCGCCCGCAGAGCGATCAGCTGATTTTGCAGCTTCTCAAGAAGCAGTGCTGTTTTCAATGCGCTCTCCAGTGGTAAAGTAGCCGTTCAGTTTGATAACGATTCGCATTATGCAGCGTACTATTTTAATCATCATTGGCTGGCTCGCGGTAGTGCTGGGTACGCTAGGTGTGGTTTTGCCCTTGCTGCCGACCACCCCGTTTATCCTGCTGGCCGCCTGGTGCTTCGCCCGCTCGTCGCCGCGTTTTCACCACTGGCTGCTGTACCGCTCGTGGTTTGGCGGCTACCTGCGGCACTGGCAAAAACACCGGGCCATGCCGCCCGGGGCCAAGCCGCGCGCCATTGCCTTTATCCTGATCACCTTCGCCGTTTCGTTATGGCTGGTGAACATGATGTGGGTGCGTATTCTGCTGCTGGCGATCCTGGCCTGCCTGCTGATCTTCATGTGGCGGATCCCCGTGGTTGATGAAAAGCAACAAAAGCACTGAAGCCTCATCATGGCGGTTGCAATTATGGCGCGCAGCCAGTAAATTCGACCGTTTTCGAGCACAGGTGCGCCTGGTCAAAGGTTAAACAACTGTTACTTTGACCGACTCGTCGCGCGCCGTGAGTAACACTGTTTCATTTAGGCACAAACCGATGACCGCAACTGCACAGCAGCTTGAATATCTGAAAAATAGCATCAAAAGTATCCAGGACTATCCAAAGCCTGGCATTCTTTTCCGTGATGTCACCAGCTTGCTGGAAGACCCGAAAGCGTACGCGCTCAGCATTGAACTGCTGGTGGAGCGTTATAAAAACGCCGGGATCACCAAAGTAGTAGGTACCGAAGCCCGCGGCTTCCTTTTTGGCGCACCGGTTGCGCTGGCGATGGGCGTGGGTTTTGTGCCGGTGCGTAAGCCGCGCAAACTGCCGCGTGAAACCATCGCGGAGAGCTACGAGCTGGAGTACGGCACCGATCAGCTGGAAATCCACGTTGATGCGATCAAGCCTGGCGACAAAGTGCTGGTGGTTGACGATCTGCTGGCAACCGGCGGCACCATTGAAGCGACCGTCAAGCTGATCCGCCGTCTGGGTGGTGAAGTGACCGACGCGGCCTTCATCATCAACCTGTTCGATCTTGGCGGTGAACAGCGCCTGGAAAAACAGGGCATTACCAGCTACAGCCTGGTGCCTTTCCCGGGTCATTAATCCCGGTTTTCACAACCTCGCTCAATGGGTGAGGTTGTGATAGCATTCCCCTCCATAAATTCACCTTCCAGCGTTGCAGAGCCTGCCCATGAGTTATCAGGTGTTAGCCCGTAAATGGCGACCACAAACCTTTGCTGACGTTGTCGGTCAGGAACATGTGCTGACGGCCCTGGCGAACGGCTTGTCGCTAGGTCGCATCCATCATGCCTATCTTTTTTCCGGCACCCGCGGCGTCGGTAAGACTTCTATTGCCCGTCTGCTGGCGAAAGGTCTGAACTGCGAAACCGGGATCACCGCCACCCCGTGCGGCGTGTGTGACAACTGCCGCGAGATCGAGCAGGGGCGTTTTGTCGATCTGATCGAGATCGACGCCGCCTCGCGCACCAAGGTGGAAGACACCCGCGATCTGCTCGACAACGTGCAGTACGCCCCGGCGCGCGGCCGCTTCAAGGTCTACCTGATCGATGAAGTGCACATGCTGTCGCGCCACAGCTTTAACGCCCTGCTGAAAACGCTGGAAGAGCCGCCCGCGCACGTTAAATTCCTGCTGGCGACCACCGATCCGCAAAAGCTGCCGGTCACCATCCTGTCGCGTTGCCTGCAGTTCCACCTGAAGGCGCTGGACGTTGAGCAGATCCGCGCTCAGCTTGAGCACATCCTTGATGAAGAGAAGATCGTTCACGAGCCGCGCGCCCTGCAGCTGCTGGCCCGCGCGGCTGACGGCAGCCTGCGTGATGCGCTAAGCCTGACCGACCAGGCGATTGCCAGCGGTGACGGCAAGCTCTCGACCGAAGCGGTCAGCACCATGCTCGGCACGCTGGATGACGATCAGGCGCTGTCGCTCATCGAAGCGATGATTGCCGCCAACGGCGAGCGCGTGATGTCGCTGGTGAACGCGGCCGCTGCCCGCGGTATTGAGTGGGAAGCGCTGCTGGTTGAGATGCTCAGCCTGCTGCACCGCGTGGCGATGCTGCAGCTGTCTCCGTCGGCCATCGGTGCGGATATGGCCGCTATTGAACAGCGGATGCGTGAACTTGCCCGCACCGTGCCGCCTGCCGACGTGCAGCTGTATTACCAGACGCTGCTGATTGGCCGCAAAGAGTTACCGTTCGCGCCGGACCCCAGGATGGGCGTCGAAATGACGCTGCTGCGCGCGCTGGCGTTCCACCCGCGCATGCCGTTGCCGGAACCGGAAGCGCCGCGGCAGTCTTTTGCCCCGGTCGCCCCTACGGCGGTAATGTCACCGCAGCAGGTGCCTCCGCAGCCGACGCCGCCGCCACAGCAAAACGTGCCGCTGTCGGATGCCACCAGTTCGGTGCTTGCCGCACGCAGCCAGCTGCAGCGTGCGCAGGGAGTAACCAAACCAAAAAAGAGTGAACCGGCAGCGCCAGGAAGAGCGCGGCCGGTGAACAACGCCGCGCTTGAACGACTGGCCTCGGTAACGGAGCGCGTACAGTCGCGTCCGGCACCGTCCGCGCTCGAGCAGAAAGCCCCGGTGAAAGAAGAGGCTTACCGCTGGAAGGCGACCACCGTTGTTGAAACGGTCAAGGAAGTGGTCGCCACGCCGAAAGCGCTGAAAAAGGCGCTGGAGCATGAAAAAACGCCGGAGCTTTCCGCTAAGCTCGCCGAAGAGTCCATCGCGCGCGACGCCTGGGCCGCTGAGGTCAGCCAACTCCAGTTGCCGAAGCTGGTGGAGCAGGTCGCGCTGAACGCCTGGAAAGAGCAGGACGGCAATCAGGTGCGTCTGCATCTGCGTCCGGGCCAGCGGCACCTCAATTCCCCTGGCGCGCAAAAGGCGTTGGCCGAGGCGCTTGCTGCTTTAAAGGGTTCACCGGTTGAATTGACTATCATTGAAGATGATAATCCGGCAGTGAAAACGCCGCTCGAGTGGCGCCAGGCCATTTATGAAGAGAAGCTCGCGCAGGCGCGCGAGGCAATTATTGCGGATAACAACATCCAGACCCTGCGCCGGTTCTTCGACGCCGATCTGGATGAAGAGAGTATTCGCCCCATTTGATCGTGAGTCTGACTTACGGTTGTAATCCTTAAACGTGAAAGAAGAGAGAAGCCTATGTTTGGTGGAAAAGGCGGTCTGGGTGGCCTGATGAAGCAGGCTCAGCAGATGCAGGAAAAAATGCAGAAGATGCAGGAAGAGATCGCTCAGCTGGAAGTCACGGGTGAATCCGGTGCCGGTCTGGTCAAGGTGACCATCAACGGTGCGCACAACTGCCGTCGCGTTGAAATCGACCCGAGCCTGCTCGAAGACGACAAAGAGATGCTGGAAGATCTGGTAGCAGCCGCGTTTAACGATGCCGCTCGCCGTATCGACGAAACCCAGAAAGAGAAAATGGCCTCTGTTTCCAGCGGTATGCAGCTGCCGCCGGGCTTTAAGATGCCATTCTGATGCAAACCAGTCCGCTGCTCACGCAGTTAATGGAAGCACTGCGCTGCCTGCCGGGCGTTGGCCCGAAGTCGGCGCAGCGCATGGCGTTTACGCTATTGCAGCGCGACCGCAGCGGCGGGATGCGCCTGGCGCAGGCTCTGACCCGCGCCATGTCAGAAATTGGTCACTGTGCGGATTGCCGGACCTTTACCGAGCAGGACGTGTGTAACATCTGTACGAACCCGCGTCGTCAGGAAAACGGTCAGATTTGCGTGGTGGAGAGTCCGGCGGACATCTACGCCATCGAACAAACCGGGCAGTTTTCCGGCCGCTACTTTGTGCTGATGGGGCATCTCTCCCCGCTGGACGGCATTGGCCCGGACGATATCGGTCTCGATCGCCTTGAACAGCGTCTTGAGTCCGAAACCATCAAAGAGGTGATCCTCGCCACCAACCCGACGGTGGAAGGGGAGGCAACCGCCAACTATATCGCCGAGCTGTGCGCGCAGTACGGCGTTGACGCCAGCCGCATCGCCCACGGCGTGCCGGTCGGCGGCGAGCTGGAGATGGTCGACGGCACCACGCTGTCGCACTCGCTGGCCGGACGACACAAGATTATTTTCTGACCAAACGGAGGCTGCGCGCGCGGCCTCCGCTTGAAAATTTCCCCCCTTATCCCCATCTCTCACTCAACGTTTTACAACCCCATTAAATGGCATTGTTGAGGTCGACTTAGATGAAAGGACAAGAAACCCGTGGTTTCCAGTCAGAAGTAAAACAGCTTCTGCACCTGATGATCCATTCCCTGTATTCCAACAAAGAAATTTTCCTGCGTGAGCTGATTTCCAACGCCTCCGATGCGGCGGACAAGCTGCGCTTCCGCGCGCTGTCCAACCCGGATCTGTATGAAGGCGACGGCGAGCTGCGCGTGCGCGTCTCTTTCAACAAAGAGAACCGCACCCTGACCATCGCTGATAACGGCATCGGGATGAACCGCGACGAGGTGATCGACCACCTTGGCACCATCGCTAAATCCGGCACCAAAGCGTTCCTGGAGTCCATGGGCTCTGACCAGGCGAAAGACAGCCAGCTGATTGGCCAGTTCGGCGTGGGCTTCTACTCGGCGTTTATCGTGGCGGACAAAGTCACCGTGCGCACCCGCGCGGCGGGCGACAGCGCCGAGAACGGCGTGCTGTGGGAATCCAAAGGGGAAGGCGAATACACCGTTGATGACATCACTAAAGCGGATCGCGGCACCGAAATCACCCTCCACCTGCGCGAAGGGGAAGACGATTTCCTGAACGACTGGCGCGTACGCTCCATTATCAGCAAATATTCCGACCACATCGCCCTGCCGGTAGAGATTGAAAAACAGGAAGAGAAAGACGGTGAAACCGTTGTTTCCTGGGAGAAAATCAACAAGGCGCAGGCGCTGTGGACGCGTAACAAGGCTGAAATCAAAGACGACGAGTACAACGAGTTTTATAAGCACATCGCCCACGACTTTACCGACCCGCTGACCTGGAGCCACAACCGCGTGGAAGGGAAGCAGGAGTACACCAGCCTGCTGTACATTCCGGCACAGGCACCGTGGGACATGTGGAACCGCGATCACAAGCACGGCCTGAAGCTGTACGTGCAGCGCGTCTTCATCATGGACGACGCCGAGCAGTTCATGCCGAACTACCTGCGCTTTGTTCGTGGCCTGATAGACTCCAACGATCTGCCGCTGAACGTCTCCCGTGAAATCCTCCAGGACAGCACCGTTACCCGTAATCTGCGTAACGCTCTGACCAAACGTGCGTTGCAGATGCTGGAAAAACTGGCGAAAGACGACGCGGAAAAATACCAGACCTTCTGGAAACAGTTCGGCCTGGTGCTGAAAGAAGGCCCGGCTGAAGACATGGCGAACGTTGAAACGATCGCCAAACTGCTGCGCTTCGCCTCTACGCATACCGACTCCTCCGCCCAGACCGTGTCGCTGGAAGAGTACGTCTCCCGCATGAAGGAAGGGCAGGAGAAGATCTACTACATCACCGCCGACAGCTATGCGGCAGCGAAGAGCAGCCCGCATCTGGAGCTGCTGCGTAAGAAAGGCATCGAAGTGCTGCTGCTTTCTGACCGCATCGACGAGTGGATGATGAACTACCTGACCGAGTTCGACGGTAAGGCGTTCCAGTCCGTTGCCAAAGCCGACGAGTCCATCGACAAGCTGGCGGATGAAGTGGACGAAAGCGCGAAAGAAGCCGAGAAGGCGCTGGAGCCGTTCGTTGAGCGTGTCAAAACCCTGCTGGGCGACCGCGTGAAAGAGGTACGCTTCACGCACCGTCTGACCGATACTCCGGCGATTGTCACCACCGATGCGGACGAAATGAGCACCCAGATGGCGAAGCTGTTCGCCGCGGCGGGCCAGGCCGTGCCGGAAGTGAAATATATCTTTGAGCTTAATCCGGATCATCCGCTGGTGAAACGCGCGGCGGATACCCAGGATGAAGCTCGCTTTGCCGAGTGGGTTGAACTCCTGCTGGATCAGTCCCTGCTGGCCGAGCGCGGCACCCTGGAAGATCCTAACCTGTTCATTAAACGTGTGAATGCGCTGCTGCTGGCGTAACTGACCACGTCTCCCCTGGTCTTCTCCCTCTCCCCGTGGGTGTACGGTCCGGGGACATAGTGAACACTTGTTCGGGGACATGGTAGACACTTACAACTGAGGCATAAGAACCCGTTTATGGAGTCGCTTATGCCCTGGGATGCGAGAGATACCATGT
>NZ_JBLKDI010000041.1:0-7207 GCF_047530715.1 Enterobacter sp. 04-C-12-SI-ECC | reverse complement strand
GCGTACGGCCCACAGAATGATGTCACGCTGAAAATGCCGGCCTTTGAATGGGTTCATGTGCAGCTCCATCAGCAAAAGGGGATGATAAGTTTATCACCACCGACTATTTGCAACAGTGCCGTTTCCTGAATGCTGACATATCGCCGTGTTGAAGTAGACGTCAATCTTCTCGCCGGTATAGGCCCGGTAACCTGCCTCCAGTAGTTCCTTTTCCACGACATTACCTCGCATTTTTATTGTCTGAGTCTAATCATAGACCGATGCGAGGCTGAGGGAAGTGGCGGGTAGCAGAAATATCACTCGGGCCTTTTCTGTAACAATGGCTCCCGCTCCGGCGGCAAATATTCCAGCATTGCAGGCGTCGGCGGCGGCAGGCGGTTATCGGCGATGTGCTTGTCCACATCGATATGACTGATTTCGCCATTCTCATGGTGATGGACCGTCAGCACCCTCGCTTTGTTCAACTCTGTAACCAGTTCACGGGTAATACGTAAACTTTCCGCCAGCTCATGGTCTTCCAGTCCTGGTCTGCGACTGCGACGCTCCACCCGAAAACGAAACTGGTTGTATTTCGCCCAGCCGATCAGCACCAGTCCGTTGACCAGCGCGACAAGGATGTAAAACGTGACCGTATCCAGCGTGGTGAAAAAAGGACGCACGCCCATATACGGTGAATGCGCCAGGGCCGTAATCAGCCCTTTGTAGATTAAGTATAAAAATCCAACCCAGGCAAAAATCGTTAACAGAACGTCAATGATGCGCGGCAGCAGACGCCGCTCCGTAAAGATCAGCGGCTGACTCATGATTCGATCCTCCCTATTCCACGGTCAGGACTCACCCAGCGCGCCCTGCCGCGTTTGCGTTTGAGCATCACTTTCGGGAATGACACCAACGTGGTAAACAGGCTCAACAGCCAGTACACCACCGGGAACCAGATTATCCAGAACAATGAGGCGCCAATGCCTTTTTCATAGCGTCGTTCAATCATCAGGCTTATCGCAAACTGTATTAAGCAGACCACGCCGAGAATAAGTCCGGTAAAGGCTGGCGGGAACAGATGTTGAACATACAGCGAGTCCGGCATCGGGATCATCAGTCCCAGCAGGAACAGCACGATACTGATCGCATAGGCAAATGCCCACGTGGTAGAAAAGCAGAACTCGAAAAATAGCGGCCACATGCGGCGGAACTCCCACGACCACAGACGGCGCATGTTAACAATAAACACCTCCGCCCCGCCTTGCGCCCAGCGCAGGCGCTGCTTCCACAGCCCTCTTAACGTTTCAGGCATCAGGATCCAGCACAGCGCGCGCGGCTCAAAGAATATCGACCAATGGCGCAATTGCAGCTTCCAACTGATATCGATGTCTTCGGTGATCATGTCCGGGCTCCAGTACCCCACCTCGGCCAGCGCGCGACGACGAAACGCCGCAACTACGCCAGAGACGCTAAAGATCTGACCATAGACTCGTTGAGTACGCTTAATTAAGCCGATAATGGAAGAGAACTCACCGACCTGCACACGACCGATTAGCGTGGAACGGGTGCGAATACGTGGGTTGCCGGTTACCGCCCCAACGCGTGGGAACTGGATCAGCGGAGCGACCAGATACGCCACGGCATCGCGATCCAGTAACGCATCGCCATCAATACACACCAGGTAATCGCTGCGCGCAGCGGCCGCGCCCGTTTTGAGCGCCAGCGCTTTGCCCTGGTTTTCAGCCAGATGAATGACGCGCAGGCTGGGGTACTCAATCGCCAACTGTTCCAGAACATCGTGCGTATCGTCCGTTGAACCGTCGTTAATGGCAATCACTTCGATATTCTTGTAGCGCTGTGCCATCGCAGCGCCGATGGTTTCCCGCGCGTTGATCCCTTCGTTAAAGCAGGGGATCAAAATGGAAACCAGCGGATTTCCCTCCAGCGTCGGTGGCGGTGTATCGTCTCCCCATTTCCAGTGACGCTCACGATAAAACCAGAAATAGACCCCGCCGCTTATCCATAATGCAGACATGAATAAAGGCCAGAAGAAGACGAAGTTCAACATGACTTCACCTGTAAAGATGACAGCCACGCCAAACGGCAGGCTGAACATCAGGCAAAGTATCAGGAAAGCAATAATGCGATCGGTCATTTTTGCGGGTACCAGTATGAGGAGAACGTCGAGCGAATCTCTGACATCTCAGGTTTGTCGCTGATGAAATCATCCGGATAATAGCCGTAGTTACCTGCACCACTTAGTTTCAGTTGGCGCATCCATTCGGCTATTTGTTTTCCACTGATTTCTGCCTCGTCCCCGGATTTACGCCAGTCTCGTGCCTGCAGTTCAAACACGGTTTTGTCCAGCGCGCCGGGCGTTTGTGCAACGGCATTGACTAATCTGTCGAGCCAGGCATTGGCATCATTAGCCGGGATCTGCTCCATGAATGGCATCGCCATGGGTGCCGTCCAGTCATAGGTATTGAGGAAATCATTCAGGTTTTGCGCAAACCAGGCTTCGCTTTCAGGCTCCAGTACCGGCATGGCGTATATATTGCGGGCAGTTTGCACCTGCGGACCGCGAATATTGCGTACCGATTGCGTCAGTTGCTTAGTAAAGTCGATCAGCATCTTACTTTTCAGGCGCGTCCAGCGTTCGAAGGTTTGAGGGTTGCTACGGATTTGCTCAATACTTCCCGGAAGCCCTGCGGCGCGGTAGGCGGCTAACGCCTCCGGTGACGCATCTTCAAAGTCCGTCAGGAAAGCATCGTCGTGGAACAAAATCCCTTTGAAGCTGGCATGCTTCGCCAGGTCTTCATAGATTTCAGTGATACGTTTACGCGCTTCGCTGTCCCAGGGAGACAGACGCACATAGTTCTCGTGATTGATCGCAGTGCGTCCTGTTTTCGGATCCCATGCCGTCACGCGTGGAATGGAAGCATCGAGGTCGAAAGCCAGTACCGGCATCCAGGCATATACCGTCACCCCGGCCCGCGTTTGTAACTGCCAGGAGATATAGTTAAAGAGATCGGCACGCATCGGCAGCCAGCGGTTAGGGAAATAGAGTTCGCGAATATTCCCGTCGCCTTTAGGATCGGCGTACGCCTGCAGGAAGACATGAGAAATGCGCATGTCATAAACACGCTGGATCAGCTTGTCGATGTTTCGCTTCTGCTGGGCAGGATCTTTGTCATACACGTAATCCAGATCGACGTGCATCACACGCATCGTTTGTGGTTCACGTACCTGAGCAACCTGACTGGCAAAGCGCTTGAGAGACGGGTTATCAGAGATCAGTACGCGCGGGATATCATCAAGAAACGCAGCGTTCGCCAGCCCTTCATTGAGCGTAAAGGCCATCTTATAGCCATGTTCTTTGGCCAGCTTTAAGGTGGTGCCGTTAGCCGCACCATAAGGCCACACCCACGCGCGCGGCGATTTCCCGGTTACCGATTTAATCTTATTGGTGATCAGCGAGATATCAGTATTAATGCGACGATTGTACTGTTCGTCGGTTTCGTAAGTCCCTGTTTTCTTATCGAAAAGGCGATTCGCCACCGCAGGTTCTTTGCTTCCTTGCGGGTTCGCCTCAGCGCCGAAATGCGAGTTCCAGGTGTGCGCCCCCACTTCCACCAACGGCGATTTGCCCATTTCCTCGACCATCTTCCAGGTGGCAAATTTATCTCGCGCCGTCATTAAGCCGCCAAAATCGACTTTTTTATTGGCTGGAGAATCAACCCAACTGCCCACTGGAGCCCAGAGCGCAGGCCAGTTGTAGGCTTTCAGCAGCGGCCAGACGCGGGTATAAAAACTGCTGTATCCGTCGTCAAAGGTGAGTAAGACCGCTTTTTCCGGCAACACAATTTTACCGTCATGAGCGTCCAGAATTTGCTGCACGCTAATCGGATTATAGCCATTATCACGCAACCAGGCCATTTGGTCGCTCAACGCGCTGGTGCGCACGGAGAGGTAGCGCTGGTCGGCGGCGCCATCCTCAACATCATGATAGCCGAGCACCAGGAAGCTGTTTTTCGGCCATGGATGATCTGCCGTCAACGGCGTTCTCTCTGCGGGAGGAACATAGCGAGGCGTTGTATTGTGCGCGCTACTGCACGCGGTAATCATCAACCAGCCAGTGATTAATGCGCTAAGCCACAGGCATCTTTTCAGCATGAACAATCCTTAAAACCTGACATTTAAATCGAAAGCGAGGGAGATATTCCGCTCACGTTTACCGTCATAGGGGCGTTTATCCCAAACCAGCATCACCCCGCCATCTACGACGTTGTTCCATTTGAGCCGTTGTCCATATCCCACCTGAACGATAGCGCCAACGTCTTCACCTTGCTGCCAGTAGCCACCCACTCCGGCTATGCCTTGCTGGGTCCACACGGTGTCATAATGGCGGTAAAGAACCTGTTCCGCGCTCAGGCCTGGCACAACGGAAAAATCACTCTTAGGGTTGTAATACGGCACATTCTCTTTAGTGTTGGTGCTCCCACCGATACCCGGGGTAAAGTCCAGCGTAAAGCGCGGCGTGGTCCACATGCGCTCTTTTCCGCTCAGCCCATATTCGATGCGATCGTTACCATCCGAGAAATGTGATGCGGCAAACGACAATTGGTATTCACGTCGTTCGTTTTGATACCAGCGAACAAACAAATCGCCGCTGTTGGCATATACGCCGCTACGCAGCGCGCGCAGTGGAGTGTTGCGCGAAAGACGCTCGGCCGAACCGCCCACGCGCCAGTTATCGTTGAAATCATGCCAGGCGGAAAGACGACCGCCTATTTTCTGCCCATCGCCATAGTTTCGGCCAGACACTTCCATTTCGGCCCAGTAATCACGGGAAGTCCATTCCGCACCAGCCGCCAGATCGCGGCTAATCCCTTTCCCTTCCTCAAACTCGCCGGTTGCGAAGTTGAATCCGGTAAACAGTCGCCAGTTGTCATTAATTGGCGGGCTGTAAATGGCCGTGTTGATGTTGAAATCAT
Source organism: Enterobacter sp. 04-C-12-SI-ECC (assembly GCF_047530715.1). Lineage (NCBI taxonomy): Bacteria > Pseudomonadati > Pseudomonadota > Gammaproteobacteria > Enterobacterales > Enterobacteriaceae > Enterobacter > Enterobacter sp. 04-C-12-SI-ECC. The sequence goes on along the minus strand of NZ_JBLKDI010000041.1, from coordinate 2,234 downwards.
TCTTACCGCTGACCGGGCTATCGGACGAGATCCCCTGCGTGCCGCTAATACGTACTTCCGACATTTTATGCACATCACGCATGCGTGCGAGGCGCAGCGTCGCTTCATCATCCGGACTGCGAGCAATAACGTCATCCGTCAGTTCATCGGCCTGCTTCCACTCCTGGAGATCCAGCGCCACATAGGCCTGCTGACGCTCCAGTTCCAGGTTACTGGGCTCAATCACTTCCGCCAGTTTAAGCTCTTTCTCCGCCGCATGCGGCAGTCCACGGGCTTCAAGAACAGAAGCATAGGATATGCGCAGCCCTTGGTTACCCGAGCCTGTTCGCGCCAGATGCTCTGCGAGTTTTTCTGCCTCCGGCAGTTCATTGGCAGCGATATGATATTGCGTCAGCAACGACTGTCCCAGCAGCCAGTTATCGTTTGGCTGCGGCGTTGGCGAACCATAGATGCGTCGCAGATATGGGCTGTCTTTAATTAACGCATCGACCTGTTTTTTAGCTGCATCAAAGTTTTCATTATCGATGTGCGCGTAGAACAGATCCTGTTGATCCTCAGGACCGAGCGGCGTAACCGGAATCGGTCCGTTCGGATAGTAGATGCTCATCAGCATCGCTTCGGTTTTTTCCGGCTGCCGTTCGCTTAACCATGCCGATGCTACCCAGCGTTTTGCGTAGTTTGGCACCTCGCCGCTCGCAGACAGCGATTCGTATTCACTAATCACTTCAGAAGTGCGTTTACGGACCAGCAAGGCGCCCATGCGGTCAATTCTGGCCCGACGGACATCATTCTGCGCAGAAGGCTCATCTTTCCAGGCAGTCAGCAACTGGTCATAACGGGCTAGCGCTTTATCAGCCACGATAAAACGCTCTTCTTCATTACGCGCAGAGGTATAAGAGGAACGTACCATTTCAGCCGCCGCATCAAGCTCAAGGCGACGCTTCACCGGATCGGCAGTTGGTACCACCTCTGCCATATTTAAGGCGGGCCCGGAAACGCGGTTTGCTGACAGCGCAGACAGCAATGTGGATTTTGCATTTTTTTTGCCTGGATCGACGTCATCCGCCTGGCTGGCAACTAACAATGCATCCCAGTTTTTTCCCTGCGAATGGTAGACATAGGCAAGTAGCGCATCAGAATCAGCCCCGGGATGCGCCTGCGCCCATTTATTCGCTTCAGTAAGGGCTTGCTGATTGTAGCGAGCATCCGCCAACGTCATTATCCAGCCGGTACGTACATCTACGTTATCAGGCTCTTCCTGTAAAACGCTTTCCCAGATGGCTAAAGAATCATTCCAGTTCTTCTGGTTGCGATATGCTCGTGCAGCGGCGACTTTGCCCCGGGCAGGTACATTCATCTGTCCACGATACTGCTGCCAGATTTCAATTGTGGTTTTATCGTTGTTATCGACCCAACTGGAAACTTGCAGCCAGTCGGCAACCTGATTTGGCGTTAGCGCGCTTTTCTTTCCCTGATCCTCAAGGAAACGTAATAGCGGTGCGCTATTACCTCCCCGCGCTTCAATAACCAAAGCGTCATAATCTGATACCGCCGCAGAGATTGGCATCGGGAAAAGAATGCTTGCCGTAAATAAACAGCTTACAGACTTAAAACGTTTAATGAAGTTGTCATGTCGACGCATACTTAACATATCTGCCCTTATATCTTACATCATAGTGAAAATAGGCGTTTTCAATAAGTTACAGTCAATCCCTGACGGTTGCCGACCATGTAAGACGCACTGCCGCTTATTTCGTAATAGGGTTATGAAGCAATTAATTCTTTCGTCTTATTGACTACCCGTGCCTCGTCCTCTAATCATTGGAAAGAAGGCATAAACTCGAGAATTTTATCACTCAGCGTAGTTCGTGGCTATGTAATAAGATAATGCATAGGCAAAAAAAGGATTTTAGACTAAGTTATTCTAAGGAAGGTGCGAACAAGTTCCTGATTTGAGATCATCATATTCATCCGGAGCGCATCCCAGAGGGGCATCATGAGCCATCAACTCACCTTCGCCGATAGTGAATTCAGCACTAAGCGCCGTCAGACCCGAAAAGAGATTTTCCTCTCCCGCATGGAGCAGATTCTGCCATGGCAGAATATGACCGCTGTCATCGAGCCGTTTTATCCCAAGGCGGGCAATGGCCGACGGCCCTATCCGCTGGAGACCATGCTGCGTATTCACTGCATGCAGCATTGGTACAACCTGAGCGACGGTGCCATGGAAGATG
>NZ_JBLKDI010000040.1:0-7855 GCF_047530715.1 Enterobacter sp. 04-C-12-SI-ECC | reverse complement strand
AGTCGGTGGAGTTCCTTATGACTCATCGTAACAGTCTCTTTGATCATGAAAAATCCCCCAGAGAATTGTCTGGGGACATTTTAGAATGGTTCAAAGGGGACATTACAGCTTGGTGTTAACAGTCCCCGGCACTTACAAATACGGCCTCAGAATTACCTTGCCCCCAGAATGCCAGCTTGTACCCGACGCCCCAGACAAAGAAGATAATCCCGGCACTCAGAACGCCGTATTTAATTACGCAGAGCAGGACTTTATCGAACCAGCCTGGCGTATCACGCCATGTGATAACCATCGCTATCAGACTGCATATGAACAGGCCAGCATAATAGCCTGTCGTGCCTTCCCATTCTGGCGCAGCATGCCTGACGATTAAAAAGAACAGCGCGTACAGTAATATAACGAGCAACCAGTACCTCATAGTCCTGCTTTCCTTTTGTATGGCCATCTGTTCAGTCAGACAGCATTGTATCTGATTCATCGGGCAGACTTGCCATTGAAATACGCCGGACGCGCTGCCAGTTCCCGCTCGATTAACTCATCGGCAAACAAAGGGGCAACACGATTAATCCGTGCCTGCATGTTGCGCCTTCTCACCGCTGCTTTCCGTTCATCGCTCCAGCGCTGGATCTGTTTCTGACCGAGAAAATCCACGCATACAGCGTAACCTGAGCCAGCTACCCAGCGTGACATTACCTCTTCAGGTGCCGCCTGCCCTGCCTCCACGACAACTGAAACCAGCTCCAGTGGACCAGGGCAGGGCATGTGTGGCAATTTCCAGCGCAGGGAATAGCGCCACTTCATACACCGCTCCGATCAGCCAGCTTATTTGGCACCTGCCAGCGTTCAGCGACACGAACATGCTCAGGTGTTTCCCGGACAATAAACGGGATTTCATACATCACTGCATACAGCGGCTCACCGCTGATGCGAAGCCAGTCAAGTTCCTTCAGCGACGCGAACCGCGACTGCCAGCGCCAGAACGGTGCAGCAAGCTCTGCCGCGTCAAACTCGTCGCTCCACCGGGTGTACCAGGTGCAGACGGTTTCCGGTGACTGAAAATTCAGGTCGATTTTCGCCTGCTCCAGCAGGTTCTGGCGCAGTTTCCAGCGCTGTTCGTACTCACGGGACTGGCGGCGAAGCTGACGCGTGGTCTTAATGCCGGACCTGTGCAGCCGTCGCCCCGTGCGGGTGTGCATGACTTCAGGGAATAGCTCGGCCTGCACGTCAATCGTGAGCGGCAGCGGGCAGGCTTCGCCACAGGTGGCAATCATCGTGTTAAGCGCTTCCTCGACCTGTTTCAGGTTCGAATGACGGTTATTTGGCACCCAGTGCAGGCCAGGTATTTTATTGGCCACCGTGGCGTTGAGGCGTCCGCTGCCCGTGAGCAAGCGCAGAAAGATACGCACATACGGCATGGCGGGCAGTCGTGCGCCGCGTTCGCGGGCAGACTCAACATGGCTGATAGCCTGAATTGCAGCCTGACGGGCAGGCTTCAGGGAAACGAGCGCGTGTGAGGACGGGATCATGCTGTCACCCCCACGCTCATCAGGTTCACCACAGTGCTGGCTGTGCAGTTAAAGCGGCGCATACCTGCCAGCTGCGCGATAAGCTGGTTTATCCGGTCAGGCTGGAGCGTGTCGCTCTGGTAAAGGGTACGCACCACTTCACCGCCGGAGGAGAGCAGCACCAGAAGCCAGTAAGGCGAGACTTCGCCGGGGCTGCACACGCACAGATGCCAGTCATCGCTGCCTTCCGCGCTGAAGCGGCACTGGACGGGGAAGAAGCCACCGAACTCGGTGCGGAACTCGGCACAGACGCACCATCCTTCAGGTGTCGACAGAAGGCCGGTCACGGCATCGCTGAGGGCGCGGCGCGCGTCCTCGCCCTGCTGACGGATAAACTCCAGGTCTGTGGCGGTCAGGGTGTTGATTCGGTTCAGGTCATATTGCATGGTCATGTCTTTTTCCGCCGCCCGAAGGCGGCGGCCTCCGGTATTAAGCAGCGTGGTCAGTGGTATCAGCGTCGGATTCAGTGGCTTCTTCAGCCTCAGCGGCTGGCGCAGGGCGCACCATCCAGTCAGGCAGCCAGCCCTGAGCATTCAGATCCTGTTCGGCGGCCTTTGCCGCATCGCGGCGCTTGAGCTTCACAATCTCTCCGGCGCGGGCACTCAGTCCGGCTTCTTCGTAGGCCTTGCCGATCTGGGCGATGGTAAGCTTGCCGAAGTAGCTCTCTGCCCCCGGTTGCCACCACTTGCGCAGGTCAAAGTCCAGCGCCGCTTCCAGCGCGTCCAGTTCACTGGTGTCCGTGCGGTTATACAGGCGTTCCTGAATGCCGTTGATACCGTGCACTGCACAGAATCCCAGCAGTGTGTTCACCTGCTCGGCTGACCATGACAGCAGCCAGGTGAAATCGAGATGCCAGTTTTCGGGCAGCGTTGCCTGAAGCGCTTTTTTCTGTGCAATGAGCGCCGTCAGCGCCTTCCCTTCTTCACCGGATGGAGCCAGTGATGCAAGGTGATACTGATTCGAGGTCACATAGGCTTTCAGCGGTTCGCTGCGCTTGCCGTGGGTGCGGTCAAAGAGCGCAAGACACAGCGTCCACGTCAGGAGCGCCACCGATACATCAGGTCGACCCGCCAGTTCCGCCTGAACGGCAAGAGTGCGCTCCGCCGACATGGCCTTAACCAGCGTTGCCGGATAGGCGTCAGCGGGAATGTCAGGCGTGGTGTATCTGATAACGTTCTTTTCACGTTCCTGACGCGCCTGTTCTTCTTCTGCCCGGTCTTCGTCGGTCAGCTTGCGGATACCAGGCTGAACCTGAAAATTGCTACCGTCCCATGACACCCAGATTCCGTGCGCGGCGCGAAATTCCGGCGTGGCTTCGCGATACTCTGCCTCGCAGTAAATGTCATCGATCTGCTGCTGAAGCTCGTATTCGTCATCGCAGGTTTCAGTGGCGTCCCTTTGTTCTTCCAGCTCGCTGACGCGCTTCTGTTCTTCTTCCGTCAGGACAGCTTTCGGCATGGCAAAACGGTAAAGTTCACCGTCCTCACCACTGAAGCTTAGTTCCGTCATACGATACTCAGCCCAGCCCCAGCCCTGCTCCTGCTTAACGCGGGCGGCGAGCACGGTGAGCTTGCCAGCCAGCAGAGATTTCACCAGCGCCGCATCGGCAAAGGTGCTGTCCTTGTCGCTGAACAGGTCTGCGGTCAGCGTACCGCCAGCGGCGGTATAGGCTTCCTCGCCCACATACTCAAACATCGGGTGACTGATGGCCATCTTGTCGTCGGTCACCATTTTGCGCAGGGTCTGTACGGCAGGATCGCGCCACTGTACAACAGCCTCTTTCCAGACCTGCTCCTGACGCTCATGGGTATCAGCAAGTGTCAGGACTTCACACTGTTCAAGGGAGATTTCATCCCGCGCCAGCGCATCCAGCAGGGACGAGGCAAGATTCGCCAGCTTCAGGCAGCGCTGAACGTGGCGCGGGTGATAGCCCATCAGTGCGCCGATCTGAGAAGCCGTTTTACCTTCCTGCTGAAGGGTACGAAAACCGATAATCTGCTCGGCGGGATGCATGTTTTTACGTCGACCGTTCTCGATCATCGAGGCCGCCACAGCCATCTCCACGGGCAGGACTTTCACCGGAACAAACGGCGTGTCTGCATCGAGCACACCGCGCATCACCAGAATGCCTGTGCCTCTGCGGCGACCTTCCCCGCCGACAATGCCGATCGTACCGTCCGGCAGTTCTGCACCGATCAGGTTTTGCAGGATGCCCATTGCCTGAATGCTGTCTGCCATCTCTTCCACTTCCTGATCGGTATGCGGAATGATGCGCGTGTTTAAGCCAGTGTGTGACAGGCGGGAGTACGGGAAGATTTGTACGGGCGTATCAGCAAGCAGCTGGACGAGCTTCTGCTCGGTAGACTGCGCGATTTTTTCCGTAGATTTAGTCTGACGGGTGGTCTTGGCTGGTTTTTTTGCCGTAGTATTGGTGGCGACCATGATTTTTACCTCTCAGTGATAGTTGTGGTTAGCCGTGGCCGGAGTGCGATCCGGTCACGGCACTCGGTTAACCGGTAATGCGTTTCGGGTGTGCTGCCAGTGCTCCAAAGGACGGATAGCCATCAAGAAGCTGCATCATGACTTTTGCCCCTTCCAGCATCGCTTTATCCGTTACGCTGCCGCTGTTTTCACACACGTTGATCGTTGCCACGATCCCCGATTTCACATCTGAAAAACGCTCATACATGCGGTTGCTGAACAGGACTCGTTTGCCTCCTGCCATCACCTGCCAGTTGTTGCAGTCATTAAATCGGGTGTCCACGTTGTCAAACTCGACCACGTGGGTGTCGCTGGCCTGAATGCGCAGCAGCTTCACGATTTCGGTGCTCTGCCCGACCTTACGGGTCGCCGGACGGGTGTTAAGGTTCTGCATGTTTCCTCCTTCTCTGGGTTAAGGCCGGACATCCGGCCTCCGGTTAAAGCTGCACGTATTGCAGATTGCGTTTCAGTTCAAAAAGAAAATCCGGTTCAAACGACCAGGCGCGCCAGTTAAGCGTTCCGTTGGTGCGGATCTCCACCTGCACGTCGCCGTATCGGGATACGTCGGACAAGGTGACGGTGACCCCCGCCTTCAGCGAAGTGGCCTGAGCCACCCACTCCCGTGCGACAGAAACAGGGTTTTGTTCTTCCCCCATCTTCCTGGAAGATTCTTGAGCGGCGGTTTTGACGTTGACGTTTCGTGTGTGCATCCTGGTTTTCTCCTGTGGTGATGGTTGTCCATCTCCCTGGTGAGTTCTCTCGCGGCAAGGGCCGAGTAGCTACGGCCGGGCGGCAGGAGAAGGGCGGAGACAAAAGTTTTTGCGTCCCGCAAAAACTTTTGGCGGAGTGCATTTCACCCTTCGGATGACGACCAGACGGTGCTACGAATAGCCCTCCGCGTGAGGACGCACGGGGGATGGCTTCACCGGGGGAACAGGATGCACACACCCGACACGGCGGAACGGCGTGGCGCCATTAAAGCGACGGCATCAGCCGGCGCGGTGAAGGCGTTCCGGACGGCACGGCCGGAGAAGCCGCAGCCTTTGACCTTAGCCATCAGACCCTAGCGTCAGCCCGAAACCCGAAGGGGTTCGGCGGAGCCCGGCGGGTGCGCAGCAGCCGCCCTGGCGGAGTGGGGCTCGACGACCGGGCAGCAACGCTGGCCGGGAGCCGAAGGGGGCCATCGCCCTGCCCTGTTTTCGGGTTATGGCCATAACGGAGCTGCAGCGGAGAAAGATAACCAGCAGGACGCCGGTTATGATCGCAGGTAAGGAGAGAAGCACTGCAACGGGGAAAGGCAGGAGCGCCGGAGGCGCTTTCGCCCTCCCCGTTTCCCCGAAGGGGAAGCATTTTTTTGCGGTTGCCCCGATGATATGCACCGGGGCAAGGATTTCCGATCAGATCGGTTCTTCGCTGTCACCTCCGTTTTCCTGCTCATAGTGCATCATGGCCATATTCAGCAGGGCATTAAATCCCTCAATGCCAGCCCCGTCCGGCTCGCACTGTTCGCACAGGTGCAGCAGATTGGCCAGAAAATCCGTGATAACAGTTTGCACGCTTTCGCTTTCCCTGTTCAGCCCGGTTTTACGGGCAAATTTCCAGAGCACATCTGCAGCCAGCGCGGCGTGATCATCGTTGCTGCGGATTTTTAGCGGTTCAGGCTGACCGTTAAGGCGTTCTGCCATCGTCTCCAGCACGGTCGCCGGAACAGCGTTCAGTGTGTTGCTTGTCATTTTCTCTCTCCCTGCGGCAGGTTAGCCCTGCCGCTCTGTCAGTCAGGCGGCCACGGTGGCCAGAAAGTTTTTCATTGCATCCAGACGACTGCGAAATACCAGACGTCCCTGCCAGTCATTGAAGTAATAAACGGGGGTGTAACGCACGAGGTTTGCTTTCAGGGTCAGCGTATTACCGGTCACGACTTTCGCGGGTATACCCAGCAGTGCCAGCTGGATAAAGGCCATATCTGCCACCATTGGATCGATGTCAGTGCAGGTGGCATACAGCTGTTCTGAAGGGTTATATCCCGCTTCAGCCAGCCAGTATGCAAAGGCAATGACCATTCCGGCGCTACCACAGGCTGGCTCATCGAGCGTTATCCACCCCTCACGCTTTATCGTCTCCTGAGCGCCGGGCATGAGTAGTCCGGCCATCAGGCGGGAGATGCAGGACGGGGAGAAATACTGCCCCATTTCGTCCGCGCCCAGCTCCTGCTCCATATACAGAGCGCCGAGGAAATCATGAATTTCACCCGCCAGCCCCTCCACCAACAGGCAGAACAGCTGCTTCATGGCGTCCAGATCGTCCGGCTGATACCGTTCGCAGATGCGACGGCTGTTTTCGATGTTCTCCGGCGAGCGAATACGGGCCATATCCAGCTCGCTGGCTGCCAGGGTGATGAAGTCGCGGAACACTTCGGAACGGCGCATATTTTTCGCCGTCTGACGGAAGACACTAGCGAACTCTTTACGCGCCTCAGCTGGCGACAGCATCCGGGCAGGCGCAGAACCCTGCGGCTGCGGATCAATCTGGTCTGCCAGGAACAGGGATTCAAAACTCAGTTGTGACATGGTTTCTCCTTACCGGCCGCCCGCGGGCCGCCGTCTCCTGTTATGCCAGTCCAAGCGCCGGGTAGACGCTGACAGCCAGACCACAGTCAGCATCGGCGGCGTAGCCCGTTTCGGCATTTACCACGGACAGGAACGGCTGCCACTGTGAGAAGCGCAGCGCGGGTACGCGTGCGCGTTTTCCGGCGCGGAGGGCATTTACAAATGCCTTCGCCTGTGCGACAGTTTGCGGGTCAAATTTCACGATCAATCTCCTTACTTTGGTTGTGATTGCCGTATCTCGTTTTGGTAGGCCAGATACGGCGTTGAGAAAGCAGGGGCAACCCTGCTTTTTTAATGCGCGGAATTCAGCGGCGCATCGAGACAGAAACGGGCGATCACGTCGCCAATCAGCTCCCGGTGATGGCGGGTGTGCAGGTCATGGCACTCAAAGAAACGCGCGCCGTACCGTACAAAAATCGCGGTCACGTCCCCGCCCGTAAACTCCATCGACTTGAACGACTCCCCGCCAAAACCTCGGCACCAGTCCACAGGCGGCAGCGTTTCCATCTGGTCGATGTACCGGGCCTCGGTGATTTCAACCCAGGGACGGCGATAGCCGTCATTCTGCTTTTCCTGTACCAGAGTCGCGGGGATCAACTCCGCATCCGGATAGAGGCGGCGCAGGGATTCCAGCGTTATCGCTTCACGCTGAGTCACCCACTGCCCTTCCAGCTTTGTTGCCCGGTCATAAACGGCGTTATGTGACGGAACGAAAAAGGCCATTGGTGCAGCGGCCGGGGTGTTAACGTTCATCTTCATGCTCCTGTCTGATGAGATTCCGTGCGGCGGCTGCCGCACGGGGTGAGCCGGATTTAAATGTCGATACCTGCGCGCTCGATCAGGCGCACAAACTGTTTGAAGTGGTCAGCTTCAGCCACATGGATATGGCGGAACTGTTTATCGACGCCGCTGCTGAGGGCGTAGAAATAGGTGCAGCGCATTGTTTCGGGGCAACGTCTGCGCAGTTTCTTCAGCTCAGCAAGGCTGCTGAACTCCAGAACGTCCGATTCCTCCTCAGAGTTTTTTTTCGTCTCAGCGACGAGGATCGTGTACGACACGGTTTTTCCCCCCATCTTTCTGGAAGATTCTTGAGCGGCGGTTTTGACGTTGACGTTTCGTGTGTGCATCCTGGTTTTCTCCTGTGGTGATGGTTGTCCATCTCCCTGGTGAGTTCTCTCGCGGCAAAGGGCAAAGGAGCAACGG